>NZ_CP079111.1 GCF_019357495.1 Nosocomiicoccus ampullae | reverse complement strand
ATATACACTTTAGGTAAGAAAAAACTGAGTCAATTAGGTTCACAAGTAGTTAAAAGTAATATCACTACTGAACCAGATTGGTTCAGACTCAAAAAAGAGTGAGTATGCCATACTCTTCTAGATTATTTTTATTCTAAAACAGTAGAAAAGATAGAGTATGTAATACTCATATAGAAACTATCTAATATCACCTTTGAGTATCACGTACTCAAAGGAAAAAAATACACTGTGTGTCTGACACACAGTTGATATAATAATACATTTTAAAAGTAAAAAAATTGTGTTTGAGACGCACAACAACAGCCTATTTTAATATTATTTTTTTAAAATACTGTGCGCTAGACACACAACATTTCTAGCCTATAAGGGCAATAGTTGGCACTGCCAACTTATCACTTTGTGCGTGCTACACACAACAAAGTGATATCATTGTCCCTTATGCTCTTTAAAAAAAGACAAAAAAATAGGCTGTTTCTTCAAAAAAGTGAAAGTAATTTTAACTTTTTCGTAAGGATCTTTTTAAAGAATTTTGAATTTGAAGTGTTAAATTCGAGTAAAAAATGAGTATAAAGATACTAAATTTTGAAAAACAATTCATTCTTAAAACTTATTCATTTTTAAATTAATTCTTAAAAAATATCTCCTGTAAGCTCAAATTTTGATATCAAAATTAAATACACACCCCGTATCCGGATTTTCAGGAAACGGAAAAATCTCTCTGAAAAGATATATTATTTTTTCTTTAAATGGCCGTGTAAGCGCTTGATTTGAGCCTTAAAAATTTTTTAGGTATAAAAACACCTAAAATAAATTAGAAGTGCTTAGAATGGCTTATTTGAGCTTCCAACTATATTTAACGTCTTTAATTAAGCTTCAAAAATCATTTAAAGGCTCTTAGACGCTTTGTTTTCTTTTCTACTACCTTTTCATGCTTAAAAGATCTTTTAAGCGTTCTGAGACTTTAATTTAGAGTTAAAGATTGATTAAAAGATAATTCTTAATAGCTAAGTAAATAATATATAAATTTAACTACACACGCGTGCGCGCGCATACATCAATATTTATATAATATTTATATAATATTTATATATATATTTAGGAAGCCTTAGAACCCTTGATATGACTGTATTTTTCGGACTTTAAAAACACAAAATGTCGGTTTAAAAACACAAAATGTCGGTTTAAAAACACAAAATGTCGGTTTAAAAACACAAAATGTCGGTTTAAAAACACATTATATTAATCTTGTGTTTTTAATGAAATCTATATATAATAAACACAAATGAAAAGGGGTGTGTTTATGAAGAAAGAAATTACTAGATATAAAAATGAGGTTAACACTATTCCAATGCGGGATTGGACACGTGAAGAAATGAATTTTTTCTTTGCTATATTAACCAAATTAAGAGATGAAGGAAATAGAAGAATATTCTTTGATAAATATGGTTTAGCAGAACTTGCTAATTATTCAATCGAACATAATCAACGCTATGAAAAAACGATGGAAAACTTAGCTAATAAAATAGCTAAATTAACTTACAAGGAATCTAGTTCAAATTCTTTTAAAATAATGCCTCTATTCACTTATTTTGAGGCTACATGGACAGATGATCTTTCAGATTTAACATTACAAGTGAGTGTTAACGAAGACTTTGAATATATCTTAAACCAATGGCATATAGGCCAATGGACCAGCTTTGAATTAAAAGAGTTTACTGCTATCAATTCTACTTACTCAAAAACTTTATTCAGATTGCTAAAACAATGGAGAATGCAAGGAGTGGTTCAATATAGCGTTGATGATTTCAGACAGTTATTAAGCATACCTAACAGTTACAAAAATAGTCATATTAACGAACGTATAATTAAAAATGCTCTAGATGATTTAAAACCTTATTTTAAAAATTTAAAAGTGAAAATAATTAAATCTAATAAGCGTGGTAACCCTGTTCTAGGATATGAATTCACATTTGAGCCAGAAAGAACAGGTGCTTGGATTGAAGATAAATATGAGCAGACAGAAAGTGAAGGACCTTATTTACCATTCAAAAATTGGTTAGAAGAGAATGATGTTTAAGTTTTAATTATCAATAGACTTTGCGAGCATGTTATAATTTAGTTAGCACTTAGTATATGTGTCATAGTACACACAAACCCCCGTGGTATCTCCAGTACCAACGGGGGGTTTTTTGTGCCTAAATTTAAGACAACTGTTATTTTTTCTTGTCATTGTACGTATTTAGGTAACGCTCAATAAACAACAAGATGACACCTACAACAATCGGTGCCACAAACAAACTTAGTATATGAAACATCATAGTACACACCCCCTTTCGGGGCAGTTGCCATGTATGAGTATATCGGTTAAATATATGCTACATCAATGCTTTAAAGCCATTTAACTGATAACTATGCATGATTTAAAAGTTATAAGCCTTTAAACTGCTTGCAGCGACCTTAGATTTAGTTATTTAAGTCTAAAATAGCTAAAGGATCTGAATATATACAAAAAGTTGTAGTTGCAGAAAAAGTGCTTTAAAACAGCCTTAGCGCATGTGAATTTTTGAACAACATTCTAAATTTTTAGTGTTTTATTTCTTGAGTCAATCGGGGGCAACTAGTTTAT